>DATKZX010000003.1 GCA_035527755.1 Methanomassiliicoccales archaeon
CAAATACACCGATTCGCCGGTGAAGATACTGGCGTCTTCACAATGCTCCGACACTCTCGCCTTGCATCACCGCAAGACCATCATCTCGTTCGAAGCGACGAAGATGGCCTTCAAGAAGATCGTCAGGCGCACCGGCGTGGACATCTCCCAGATCAAGCTGGCGGAAGTGCACGACAACTTCACCGTCTCCGAGATACTAGCGCTCGAAGATATCGGCTTCTTCCCGCAGGGTGAGGCGGGAAAGGCCACCATGGACGGGCAGACGCAGATCGGCGGGCGCGTGGCGGTCAACACCTCCGGCGGTCTGAAGGCCAGGGGCGACCCCATCGGTGCCACGGGCGTGGCGCAGATCGTGGAGCTGGTGACCCAATTAAGGGGAGAGGCGGGCAAGAGGCAAGTGAACGATGCCAAATACGGCCTGGCGCAGAGCGTCGGCGGCACCGGTTCGACGGTGGTCATGCATCTGCTGGGGGTGGCCTAGATGACCATCGCCAGGTTCTGGAGGGAGAACTCCCCCCGTTACAATCTGAAGGCGACGAAGTGCGGCAACTGCGGGAAGATATCCTTCCCTCCGCGCACCGTCTGCCCGGAATGTCATAGAAGATCCATCGGCAAGATGGAGGAGTTCCAGCTCTCCGGGAAGGGGGAGGTGTACTCCTACAGCATCGTGCACGACGCTCCCGCTCAATTCCAGATGCAGAAGCCCTACATCATCGCCATCATCAAGATGGAGGAGGGCATCATGCTGACGGCGCAGATAATCGACTGCGAGCTGGACAAGGTGGAGATAGGCATGCGCGTATGGGCCTCGTTCAGAAAGTTAGGCGAAGAGGGACCGAGCGGAGTGATCCATTACGGATACAAGTTCCACCCACAGCTGTGATGCCATAAGGCCGATGCTCAACCCTTTTTCATATATGTACGAGAGCACTTACTAAAAACACAGGTTACGAGATCCGATCCTTTAAACGGGAAACGCTCGTAACCCTCACTTCACGTCCAGATCGAACTTGCTGTCGTACAGCACGTCCTCTTCCGTCAGCATCGGCTTGCACTTGACGGATATGCCCAGGGTGAGCAGCCCCTCGTTCATCGGTATGATGGTTATGCGCCCTTTGGCCTCCTGCCCCGCCTTGAGCAGGTCCACCTCCACCATTCCCTTGACATCCACGTCGCCGAAGATGAAGGCGCGCACAATTCTGGCGTCATAGTCCGCAACGTTCTTCAGATGCACCACCACGTCCATCCGGCCGCCTTCCTTGGCCTCACCTACGAACTCCAGTTCGGCCGTAATGTCCGGATAGGTGGCGCGAACCTCCTTTCTGGAGATGTCGCAGGCTCTCTTCAAATGGGACATGGGGTTCTTCCCCTGCTTGATGAGCGCCAACGCCTCGGCGTAGGCTTTCTCCGTCTCCCCCAGCTCGATACGGTAGCTATTGGCCTTCTCCAGCATGTTGGTGAGCTGCTTCTGCAGCTGTTCCGCCGTCTCCGCGCCCTTCCTCCCGATGGCGTTCACCGCGGTCTCCAACGAATTGAACGCCTCCCACAGGTCGCCCCGATCGGACTGGGACTCCGAATCGGACCATATCTCCCAGGCGCGTCCCGTCTCCTTATCGGCGCGTGATGATTTCTCTATCGTCCGCCGAGCCTTCTCCCTCTGCTCGTGGAAGATGTCCTTCATTCCCGCCCGTACCCTTTCCACGTTCCTCTCCAGCGTGTTCAGGTCCCGGGGGGTGATGTGGTCGACGGCCGCCTTCTCGATCTCCGAGATCTCGGTGCCGAACTTCTTCTGCAGCTTCATCCGTTTTATCAGATCGTGCAGCGGGTTGAACTCCCACAGCAGCTCGTTCGTCCTCGTCGTCAGGAAATCGCTCAGGGCGTTCCTCGCCCGCCGCAGGTACAGCGAGGCGGACTCGAACTGCATTATCTTCAGAGAGGACCAGCATTGGTCCAGCAGCTCCTCCATGTTATCTTTGCGGGGGTCGAGCACCTCCAGCGAATTGACCATCTCCCGCAGGGCGTTGTAGTCCATGAGGCGGGAATCGTACATCTCCGTCAGCGATTTCAATTCGTCCCGAGCGATGTTGACGCCGCCCAGCGCCTGTACGAAGCGGCCACGTGCCATGAGCGCACGCGTCTTCTCCAACGCTTTCATCGAAGATTCCAGGCGCAGTCCTGCGGCAGCCTCCTCCTTCAATCGGGCCTCGAACTTGCGCAGCTCCTCCTCCGCCGTGCTCTTGTCCTGCAATACCCGTTCCAGCTCTTCGCGGAAGGAACGGGCTAACAGGTGAGCGTGGCGGTAGCGGTGCTTTGCCAGGGCCTCGTCGATATCATCGCTGAGCTTCCTGGCCGTCCGCAGGTCCTCCCAGTTCATCCTCTCCGTCGTCAGGCCGCCGGCGAAGTTCATGAGGGACAGTATCCTTTCCTTGGCCAGCGACAGGGAGCGGTCCATGGCCTTTGTGGCCAGGTCGGCCGCCACGGGAGCGCTGCCTGTACGTTTCAAGGCCCGCGCCTGTTCCAGGAGCACCAATACCTCCTTGGTGTCCAGCTTCATGTCCTTCAGCTGCTCCACGGCATCCTCCACCTGCGCCAGTATGTCGTTCAGGCGGCGGTCCGCCTGAACGCTCTGGTCCAGCTCCACGCGTATCAGTTCGATGGCGCGCATCGAGTCCAGCAGCTTTCTGTCGCTTAACGAATTGCGGCCCCGGGCCAGCAGCTGCTGCACGTGACCCATGGAAAGGCCGGAGGCACTGATCTTGTCGACCTCCTTCTGGCATACGTTCAGCTCTTTGTTCAGGGAGGCGGTGATCTCCCCCTCCCACTCCTCCTTCAATTTTGCTAACGAGCCCGTCGATTCGTCCAATCGGGAGGCGTCAAGTTCTTCGAACTGTTTCAGGCGGGCCTCGCTGTCCTTATATCCCAGCTTATCGCGGAGCTTGACCATCTCCTTCAGCTGTTTGATCTTCAGGCTGAGGATGAAAGGCGAGGCCTTCTCCCGCAGCGTCGCCTCGGCCTTGTCCAGTTCCTTCCCCGCTTCATCGTATTCGCCGGATCTAAGAAGCTCGCCGCTCTTGATCACCAGTTCTCTGACCTCGGGAATGTCCATGTTGGCCCGTTTGGTCTCCTCCAGCAGCTCCTCCTTTTCGTCCAGGCGCTCCCTCAGCGACTGGTACAGGGCGACGACCTCCTGTAGCGATCGGCGGGCGGACATGGTCAGCTCGAACGCGGATGACAGATCATCCCGGCGCAAGGATTGCGAACCCTGCTCGGTGAGGTGTTCCGCATGGCCGACCTCCACGCCGTTCTTCCGTGCCATGGAGATATGCTGCATCAGATCGGTCAGCTGTTTGTCCACCTCGGACGAGACGATGCTTCGACCGTAGGAGATGACCTCTTCGGCCAGGACCGAGGCCTCGTCCATCCTGCCCAACGCCTTCAGCTCCTCGGAGCGCTGCATCTTTTCCCGCAGGGTGACGCTTTCCGCGTCCAATTGCCCGGCCATGTCCATTAGCGCCTTGCCTTCGCGAATGGATTGGTCCAGGTTCTTGCGGCGCTCGGCGTTCATGGTCGTGACGACCTGGCGCGCCTGGTCATGAGCCTGCTGATACTCCTTCTTGAGCAGCCGTTCCTTGGCCTGTTTCAAGGATACCAGACCCCGCTCCGCTTCCGGGCGGTCGGCATAGTGCGACATCAGGTTCTCCGCCTGCCGCAGCTCCTCGGTCACCACCTCCAAGGTCTTCTCTTCAACTGACGATCCTATGGTCACTAGGCTGCCGTGCACCAGTTCGAAGTCCCCTTTCCTCACGCGGGCGGTGAGGCTTTCCAGCAGCGCGCTCTCCTCGGAAACGTCCGCCCCCAATCGCATGGAGGTCGCCAAACGCATCTCCAGGCGCATGATGTCGGTGGCGAAGTAGTTCTCCAGTTTCTGCTTGAAGGCCTGCTGCGCCTGTCGCAGTGAATCGATCGCGGTAACGAAATCCCCCTGAAGCGTCTGGCGCTTGGCCGCTCCCATCTCCTTCGACCCTTCGGTGCAGGGCAGCCCCAGGTCATCGCAGCGGGCTCGAAGCTCCTGCGTCTGTCTCAGTTCCTCCTCCACTTGGTCGTAACCGTTCAGTTTCTCCTCAACGATGGAGCGGGCCTCTTCCACCAGCGCCAAGGCGTCCTCGAAGAGGTCGGCCTTCAGGGCGACGCGGGATTCCTCCATCTTCTGCAGAGCGTCGCGCACGTCCTTCTTGACAATGTGCGCCAGCTTCAGCCGCGGCTGTATCGCGGTCATTTCATGGAGCAGAACGGCCTTCTCCGCCGAGCGGACCTTATCCCTGGCGCCGTCCAAAAGCTGGATGACATCGGAGTACTTCTCCTGCAGCTCCATATGCTGGACCTTCCCGGCGACGTCGCCCAGGTCGACACGTTGCCCGTGAGCGACCAGCTCTCCGGTGCGCTGCCGCAGGTCTGCCAATCGTTGAACGACAGCTCCGCCGAACTCCCCGGAGAACGATTCCTCGGCGTTGTCCAATGCCAGGAACGCGTCCTCCACCCGGGCGCCGACGATCGCTTCCCGGGCCTTTTCCATTAACGACCTGGCCGGAGCGGTATCGAAGTCGATACTCTTCTTCAACGAGAGCAGTTCGTCGATCTTCCCGGAGCGTTTCGTGAAACGCTCCATGGTCATGCTCTTGAGCACGCCCAGCAATGACTGGATGAGGTCCACGCTCTTGACAATGTCCCCCGATTCCAGTGCGTCACGACAAGAGCGCAGCATGGTCTTCTGCTTATCCACCTTGAGCTCCAGCCGTTCCGCGAAGAGCAGAGAGGACTGCGCCCGGCCGAAAGCCTCGGAGACCACCCGGTTGGCGTTCTGCTCTGCCATGTCCCAGGCTCCCTTACAAAGCTCGTACGTCCCATCACTGTCCGAGGAATCGATGGCCTTGGCAGCTTCCGATAACGATCTTGTCGTCTCCTCCTCCGCCTTTCCCAGAGTGGACACCCTCTCCATCAATGAGGACGCCTCCCGCAGGATCTCGCGCAACCGTTCCTTCCGGGAGCGATCGGCCGCGTCAATGCTCTTGACCGAGTAGGAAAGGGATTCCTTGTAATCCTTATCCGAATAGCTTTGAGAAGCTAGTGTTAAAAGTTTCCCCGTCTCCGCCGGCGAGGCGTCCATCTCCTTGAGCTTATCCAGTAATGCTGTGGCTTCCTGAATGCTCTTCTCCGCCGTCTCGCGTCCCCGCGCAGCTTCCTTGGCCTTCTGTTCCAACTGTTTGGCCAATTGCAGCTGCTTGACAAAATCACCGGACAACTGGTCCCATCCTCAATTTGGCAAAAGAAAGCAATTGCCAACCATTAAATGATTTCCTCCAATTTAACGTTTTAAGAGGTCAACGAAGGCCACCTTCTCTAGGATAAGCTCCTGAAGGAACCCCTCGCCCAATGTATGGACCTCGTTCTCGTCCAGACCGAAGGCCGCTCCTTTCTCCAAGGTGCAGTCCAGCAGAGAGTCGTCCCTTCGCAGTTCCAGCTTCTCCAGTACGTCGTCGATATCGGCGTCCGGCGGACCGAGCAGCACTAATGCCACCCTTTCCGTTCCCTGGTGCAGCCCCATCTTCTTCTTGGCCTTGGATATCTGGCGTTCCCCGGAGGCGTAGAGGATGACCTCCATGCCCAGGGTGTTGGAGGCGTTGCTCCCCCGGTCAAAAGCGCGTCTAGCGTGGATGACCGCCGAGATCAGGTGGTCGATCCCGCATACCCGATCGGCGTCCATGAGCACCACCTCCTCGCTGAGATCGGAAGCTCTCTTGAGAAGGGGATCGCATCCCCCCTTTTCCACCAAGGCCCCGGCGAACCCGCAAGACATGCCTGGTCATCTATGCCCAGGGATAAAAACGGTTGCCCCTCGTTTCGTAAGGAAAGGGCGTGGCGCTAAAAACTTTTAAACCCGTTCAGGCCATGAGGTCTTAACCCGATAGATCGGAGAGTGTGATCACATGGCCTTAGACCGCGTGGCTGTCAGAGCCCCTTCCACCATTGCAAACGTCGGACCGGGATTCGACGTCTTCGGCATCGCATTGAACGACCCATATGATGTAATCGAGGTGCGCAGGACCAGCGAACCGGGGGTGCACGTGGAGTCGATAACCGGGACGGGGTCCTACGCCGTCACCTTGGACAATACCAAGAACACCGCCGCCGTGGCGGCCTCCAAGGTGCTGAATATCGCAGAGGCGGACTTCGGCATACTCATGAAGATCAACAAGGGGATACGTCCCGCTTCTGGCATGGGTTCGTCCGGGGCATCCGCCGCCGGCGGCGCCTATGCCGCCAACATGCTGTTGGACGTACCTCTGGTAATGAACCGGCTGATATGCTGCGCCTCCTTCGGTGAGGAGGCGTCGTCCGGAAGCAGGCACGCCGACAACGCCGCCCCGGCGCTGATGGGCGGGTTCACCATCATCCGGTCCTACGAACCGATGGACGTCATCCGCATCGAGCCGCCCAAGAACCTGGGCATCGTGGCCTCCCTGCCGGAGTTCGCCGTTCCTACCCGCGAAGCGCGCATGAGGGTGCCGATCAATGTGCCGATGTCCGATGTCATTCACCAGGTAGGGCACGCCTCCACGTTGGTGGCCGGCATGGCCATGGGGGACCTGGACATGATAGCGCGCTCCATAAAGGACGTGATCGTCGAGCCGGCCCGGGCGCCGTTGGTGCCTTTCCTCAAAGAAGCGGAAAGGACCGCCGTCGAAGCGGGGGCGTTCGCCTCCTTCCTGGGAGGATCGGGACCGTGCATCGCCGCTTTCTACGACATGGAGAAGGCCGACGGGATGGAGATAGCCGACGCCATGCAGAGGTTCTACGAGGGACATGGGGTGGAATGCTTCTGCTGGGTGACCACCTGGGGCGAAGGATGCAGGCTGGTGGAATGATGAAATACACTGTCAAATGCTGGGAATGTGGGAAGGAGATCGAGAACCACTTTCTGGACGCCTGCCCTAGTTGCAACGGTTCTCTGACGATAGATATGGACCTTTCTCACTTGGAAGGTACCTCTCCCAGGGACCTGCGTTCACTACCGATAAGCGTCTGGCGCTATGCTAAGTTCATGCCCATAAGGTCGGAGCCCATCACCCTGCAGGAAGGGGGCACCCCGCTCTATGACTGCGAGAAGCTCGCCGAGGAGTACGGACTGAGGAAATTGCACGTCAAGTTCGAGGGCGCGAACCCCACTGGCTCGTTCAAAGACCGCGGTATGACCGTCGGAGTGACGCGCGCCTTGGAACTGGGATGCAAGGTCGTGGGATGCGCCTCGACCGGAAACACCTCCGCGTCGTTGGCCGCCTACGCCGCCAAGGCGGGACTGAAATGCGTGGTGCTGCTCCCCTCCGGAAAGGTGGCATTGGGTAAATTGGCGCAGGCGATGTTCTTCGGGGCCAAGGTCGTCACCGTGGACGGAAACTTCGATGACGCCCTGAGGGTGGTCAAGGAGCTAGCGCACTCGGGCGACCTGTACATGCTCAATTCCGTCAACCCCTTCCGCCCGGAAGGGCAGAAGAGCTTGGCCTTCGAGATCATCGATCAACTGGATTTCAAAATGCCCGACCGCATCGTTTACCCCGTAGGCAACGCCGCCAACATCTGGGCCGCCTACAAGGCGCTGAAGGAATGGCAGCAGCTCGGATGGATAGACGAGCTGCCGATGCTGACCGGGGTGCAGGCCGGAGGCTCCGCGCCTCTGGTCATGTCCTTCGCCCACGGTCAGGAGGATTTCAGACCGGTCAAGGACCCCGAGACCATCGCCACCGCTATTCGCATAGGCAATCCCGCCTCCGGCAGGAAGGCGCTGAAGGCGGTCTACGATACTGGCGGCGTCATGACCGCCGTTTCGGACCGGGAGATCATCGAGGCCCAGTTCCTACTGGGCAGGATGGAGGGAGTGGGCGTGGAGCCGGCTTCCGCAGCCTCCCTCGCCGGGGTGAAGAAATTGATGGACGAGGGAAAGATCAGCCGCAAGGAGAAGGTGGTCTGCGTCTGTACCGGCCACGTGCTCAAGGACCCCGATGCCGTCATCGCCAACTGCGGAAAGGTGCTGAAGGCGTCCGCCACCGCTGAGGACGTACGCAGGGTGATCAAGGGTTAGGTGCGTTACTCGATATCCGTTGTCCGTCATCCAGATATACGCTTCCGCATCTGGCAACATGACCTCTTCCGAGGGCCGAACGACCACATGAGACCCGGTCGTTCGTTCAATCTATATATGATCACTGGGCTATATTATCCACAAGCGATCTGAACAAGAAGGAACGTTCATGAGCTTGAGAGGCTTGATGGTCAAGTTCGGTACCATTGGTATCGTTCTAACGATGGTCCTGACACTGACCGTGCCGAACGGAAACGTTCTGGCTGATGAGATATGGACGATCGAGAATGTGGACATCAGCGGTTCGGCCGGGAACGGCATCTCACTTACCCTGGACCCTTCTGGAAACTCGCACATCAGTTACATCGACAATGCCACCGACCATCTCACATGGGCTTGGAATGGCGGTACTGGCTGGAACATCGCTACATTGGACCAAGCTATAGGCTCTACCTCGATGGCGTTCGATCCGAACGGTGCAGCGCACATCGCCTACTGCAACCTCGCCTACCAGCTCTATCTCAAGAGCTACAACCTTCAAGCCAATAAATGGCGGCCCAATCTGGCGGTAGACACCTCTGGCAACCAGTTCGGCTGGGTATCGCTAAGGTTCGATGCCAGTGGCAACGAGCGCCTAAGCTACGCGGACATGACCAACGGCGATCTCAAGTTCGCTCACTGGAACGGAGCCAGCTTTAACGTCGAGGCTATAGATGCCATCGGGACGGTGGGGGAGTTCACCTCCATGGCCTCGAGTCCCAACGGTTCAGTGTTCATCTCCTATTATGATCGTACCAATGGCGATCTGAAACTTGCCTACTCCCCGGACCTCTCCAACTGGACCCTCTCTACGGTGGACCAGGTAGGTGATGTCGGGCAATACACATCCTTGAAGCTTGACTCCAATGGACTGCCGCGCATCAGTTATTACGACGCTACGAACGGCGACCTGAAGTATGCCCGCATGATCAGCTGGGGTGTCTGGTCTCTTCGTATCGTTGACGGAGGGACGGCGGATGTGGGCACCTGGACCTCCCTGGTCATTGACACCAATGATAATGCCCGCTTTTCCTACATGGACAACCAAAGCAAGTGCCTGAAGTACGCCTGGCAGATCGGTGACAACATTAAGACGATGGTCATCGACCCCTCGCCCATGACCGGCTATTACGGTTCGATGGTCCTGACCTCATCGAACGAGCTGGCCATAGCGTACGGTGATCGGTCGAACGGATACACCAAATACGCCTCGAATGTCAATGAGGGGAAGCAGTGGGCTCCAACCTTCACCAGCGTACCCGCCGACGGGCGAGAGACCTTACCGTACGAGTACGTTCCATCGTTCAACGAGACGGTGTGGATCGATCACCATGACACCAACGCTCCTTTCCTGACCTGGAACGGCAGTGCCTATCAAGGCACTCCAGGCACTGAGGGCGCAGGCTCTTATTGGATGAACATCATCGCCACCAGCGTTGACGGTGGAATGACCGCCAGCCAAAACTCTACCTTCACCATAGGGGATACCTGGGCGGCAGCGTTCACCAGCATCCCGGCGCAGGGTATGGTGGGCATTGCGTACGAATACCGACCCATCTTCAACGAGAGCGCGATGATCACGGCGCAAAGCACCAACGCTCCTTTCCTGGCATGGAACGGTGGTGCGTACACAGGCACTCCCGGGCTTGAGGAGGGAGGTAATTATTGGCTCAACATCACCGCCACCGCGGTGGCTGGATTATTATCATCCTATCAGAACGCCTCCTTCCTGATCGGGGATGGTTGGGCACCTACCTTTACCAATGCGCCAGGGGACGGGCAGGAGGCCGTTCCCTATGAGCATAGGCCGACGTTCAATGAGACGGTGAGCGTGACCGCCCACAGCACCAACGCTCCTTTCCTGGCTTGGAGCGGTGAGGCCTTCGCAGGCACCCCTGGGACGCAGCATGCCGGCACATATTGGATGAACATCACAGCGGTCAGCTTGAACGGCAAGCGATCCTCCTGGCAGAACTCCACCTTCATCATCGCTCAGGCAACGGCGCCGATGTTCATCAGCATCCCGGAGGTCCAGGGAAGGGAGCTATCGCCATACTCCTACGCTCCTCTCTGTAATGAGATCGTGGCATGGACGGTGGCGACCTCCGCTCCTTTCTTGACCTGGGACGGTTCGATGTATTCCGGTACCCCTAATACTGACCAGGCAGGCACCTATTGGGTGCACATCGGCGCGACCAGCTCCGACGCGAATCTGACGGCCTGGCAGAATTATACTTTGACAATAGCGGACACCTGGCCCCCCTCCTTCACCAACGCACCGATGAACGGGCGGGCGGACCATCCGTATTCCTATGTTCCGACGTTCAACGAAACGGTGAGCATCATCGTCCACAGCACCAACGCTCACTTCCTGACCTGGGGCGGCAGCGGTTACTCCGGCACTCCAGACATTGACGATGAAGGCACTTTCTGGATCGATATCACCGCCACCTCTTTGGCAGGGCTGCTGTCATCACATCAGAACACCACCTTCCTGATCGCGGAGTCATGGGCTCCGGCGTTCACCAACTTCCCGGGCGACGGCTATGAGGCGGTTCCCTATGAGTACGTACCAACGTTCAATGAGGCGACCACCATTACCGCCTACAGTACCAATGCTCCTTTCCTCACCTGGAGCGATGACGGTTACTCCGGCCTACCTGAAATCGGTGAGGCCGGCACCTATTGGATCAACATAACCGCTTCCTCTTCGGCCGGATATCTTTCCGCGTATCAGAACTCCACCTTCAGCATCTTTCCGGCCGATTCCCTGGTCTTCCTGAGCGCTCCTCCTGAAGGGCCTTTCTTCGCCACTCTGAACTATCAGTACGCGGTGGAGGTCAGCCAACCCTGCGATCATGTTCTGGACACCAACGCCACCTTCCTTAGCTTGCTGGAGGGGGTCATCGCCGGTGAACTGAAGGCCGGTAACTACTATGTGCACATACAGGCAATCTCTCTGGCCACCGGGCTCTCCGATTGGCAGAACTACACCTTGCAGGTCATCACTGACCATCAGGCGCCGGTGATAAGCGTCATCGGTCTTTCCAACGGCGCTCGCCTCAACTCCTCCTCCGTGGAGCTGGTCTTGAGCTCTTCAGACGTCGGCGGCTCGGGTGGGGTGAACTACTGGGTCAAGGTCAATGCGGCCCCCTGGACGGATCTGGGCCACCGCGGGCGGGTCACCCTTCTGCTGGGAGAGGGGTCATCGCTGGTGCAGGTGAAGGCGATGGACATGGTGGGGAACGAGGCCTTCTCCAACCTCACCTTGTATGTTGACACGGTGACGCCTAACGTACTCCATCATTCACTGGTCGGCGCATCCGTACCTTCAGATGGAGTGTTGATCTTGACGTTCTCCGAACCGATGGACCAGGAGAACGTCATGGTCACCGTGGACGGTATGTTGGTGGTACTTCATTGGGAGAGCAATACCGCCCTCTACGCCCCGCCTGGGGGCTGGCTGGAAGGTAGCGATCATGAGGTGAGAGTGAATGGAATGGACCTGTCCGGCAATCACCTGCCCGGTCTGACCTGGTCTTTCCGCATCGGCATGATCATGTTCTGGGTGAACGGCACGGTCCTGGACGGTTTCGGGGATCCAGTGGCGAATGCGAAGCTCATCATCGACGGGTCGGTTGTGGCCACCACCGACCTATTCGGTAACTTCTCCTTCCTTATCGCCCCGGGCACATATCGGGTGACGGTGAGCGGGGAAGGGTTGGTGAACAGGACGGTGGAGATGGTCGCTATGGAGAACGACCCGCAGGGGCTGGAGCTAAGCATGGCCTGGGTCAGGGGTGAACTGCCCTGGACCATCTGGCTGCCGTTGCCGTTCTTCCTGCTCCAAGTGGTGCTCGTGGTGCTTTACAAGCGCAGACATCCCTAGGCCCACTGTTTTTCAGGTCGTTCGACCAGGCACGGATCGTTGTTCTTTCCAACGTTTCATCTTAATTTATAAATGCATCCATAATCATTGTCCATGGGGGAAGGACGATGGAGAGGGCTAGGGTCAAAACTTTCGTTAACGGCTTGGACGAGAACTTGTCCGGTGGTATACCCAAAGGTAACATCATCCTGGTCTCCGGCGCCGCCGGCACCATGAAATCCTCCCTGGCGTACTACATCCTGCACATGAACGCGGTGCGGGAAGGCGTCCGCGGTCTTTACATCTCATTGGAGCAGAACAAACCATCGCTCATGCGGCAGATGGACTATCTGAGGATGCAGGGAAACCCCGACAACCTGGTCGAGCTATTGGACCTGGGAGAGATCCGTTTGCTGGCCCAGAGCGGCGGTTGGTTCGACACGTTCCGTTACGCCGTGGAGGAGAGCAAGAAGCGTTTCGATTACGATGTTCTAGTGATCGATTCATTGGGCGCTTTAGAACTGATAGCCAAGTTCGAGCAGCCCAGGGAGGAGATATTCCGCCTGTTCGAATGGTTGCGCTCCACGGAGGTCACCACCTTCTTGATCGCCGAGATGCCCGTCGGCATCTACCAATACTACGGTTCCGGGGACACCGATTTCCTGGCGGACGGCATCATCCACCTGAAGATGGTGGAGGTGGGAGAGATCGAGGTGCAGAGGCGCCTAAGGGTGGTGAAGATGCGAGAGACGGACCATTCCAGCAGCTATTTCTCCTTCTACTTCAAGGAAGGGACGTTCTTCGTGACCAGGGCCATCACCGATTTCTGACCTCGTTAAAACCCGAAACATGATGGGAGAGGTCTCTGCCGGACCGCTCCCGGTGCGAGGATACTGGTCTCACCGCTGATCTGAGCGGACCGTTTAAAAATCGAAGAGCTTGGTCTGCCCGCGCTCCTTGGCCGGCGTATCTTCCTTCATCGCCGCCTTCTCGGCGGTCTTGGCCTTCTTGTCCATTACGAAGAGCGGATCGATCTGGGACTTGATCCTCTGGGCCAGAAGATCACCGATCCCTATGATCTTCGCCAGATCGTTCACCGGCGCCTCCTTGAGCAGGGCGATCGAAACGAAGCCTTTCTTGAACAGTGAGCGGGCGCGGACCCTGCCGACGCCTTTCAGAGACACCAGTTCCAGCAGGTCCTCTCGGACCCCGTACTTCATGCGGGTCATCATCTTCGTCAGCACGGGGTAGCAGTCCTTGTTGAAGATGTTGCTCATCTCCCTCATGGAATAGAGGAGCCATTCCCCCACCTCGACCTTGTTGTGCAGGTCGCCCGGACCGATGCCGGACGCTTTGAGCAGAGCCTCCTCGTCCTGCTCGGAGATCCAAGAGTCCAGGACCATGGCGGTCTTCAGTTCCGATAGGAAGTAATCGTAATCCGGGGAATCGAGGTCGGGCACCGGGAACAGCAGCTCCTTCCCCCGTTCCATGACGATCTGGTCCATGGTCTCCCGGTCGTCCCTCCTCAGATATAGGTTCATCATGTCCGGGGTGGCGCACACCGCGTGCATGAACCCCAGGGCACCTTTTTCCGGGGTGTACGAGAGAAGCGCATCGCGCAGCTTGACCGCCGAGACCGGATCTATGTAAAGGTCGGAGAGACGCTTGCCGAAGAACGTCGCCTTGAGGTCGGCCTCCACCTCCTCGGCCAGGAAGTCGATCCCCGGGCAGCGGACCATTCCCTCCTTGAAAAGGTATTGGACGATGCTCTCCACCGCCTCCTCCACACCCTCCTCGCCCCGCTGATGGCAGTAGAACGTGTGGCGCAGGAAGTCTATGATGCCCTTGCGCGTGTTCGTCGTATCGGTGGCGATGAGCGCCAGTATATGACCGCGCAGCACCCGCTCGTTCCCTACCTTGGACTGGACGTCCTCCGGCTCCCCCAACAGATAGTTCTCGAAGAGCATGTGGCTCTGTTCCACCGTCGAGGCGAGCAGCACCGCCTCGCCGTAGGGGTCGTATCGAGGACGACCGGCACGGCCGCACATCTGCTTGACCTCCATGACCGAGATGGGAACGCTCCCGCCTCCCTCGAAGCGGGTCACGTCACGAACGATGACCCGACGAGCCGGCAAGTTAATGCCGGCGGCCAAGGTCGGCGTGGCTATGATGCATTTTATCTTTCCTTCCTTGAAGAAACGTTCGACCGTCCTGCGCTGTTCGTTGCTGAGCGCAGCGGTATGGAAGGCCATGCCGTGGCTCATGCAGTATTTGAGCGAGGAACCGATGGAGGTCTGCTCGTCTCGGAACGCGTCGTCCAGCTGCTCCTTTACCTGAGCGTCTCCCTTTTCCTTGTTCAATTTGGAGAAGCGGGTAGCCAAGGATTCCGTGGAACGACGGGAGTTGACGAAGACCAGCACCTGCCCCCCTTCGTCAATGGTATCCTTGACCAAAGACCAGACGGTATCGCCCAATGGACGTACTGAACGTTTGCTGTTGTCGGTGAAGTTGATGGTGTCGGCCAACAGCACTCCCTCCTTCAGCTTCACCGGGCGCCATTCGCTGGCCACGTGCTCCGCGTCCAACCATTCGGCCATCTCCTTGGAGTTGCCGACAGTGGCCGATAAAGCGATGACCTGCAACTGGGGGTTGAGCAGCCTCAGCTTGGTGAGGGTGATCTCCAACGTCGGACCGCGGTCCGGGTCGTTCATCAGGTGCACCTCGTCGGCGATGACCAAGGATATCGCTTTCACCCAATCAGAGCGGTGACGCATGATGGCGTCGGCCTTCTCCGAGGTGGCGATGAGGATGTCCAAATGTTCGATGCCTTTGTCGACCTCGTCAAAATCCCCGATGGACATGCCGACCTTGATCCCCAGGCGCTCGAAGCGTTTCAGTTCTTCGAACTTCTCCGCGGCCAATGCGCGCAGCGGAACGATGTACATCACCTTGCCGCCGTCGTGAAGCACCCGCTTGACCGCTGCCAGATAGGCCACCAATGATTTGCCCGAGGCGGTGGGCACCGCCAATACCAGGTTCTTCCCGGACAGGGCGAAGGGCACGGCCTTCTCCTGTGGAGGATACAGGGTGGTGATCCCTTCCTCCTGCAGGATCTCGATGACCCCTTGCGGCAACGCGGTCTTCCAGTCGCTCATAGGTGGCGAAGGCATTGCTCCGCGGGTTATTACTTTTATCATGACCCTTGGTACAATTTAGGTAGCATTTTCGGTCGATCGAATAGTATGTATTAAAGGGGATGAAAGAGGTAGTTATTTCGTAGGAGGCGTTAATAGCTGGCCATTACCAAACACCGTTTATTGAGAAGAATATCTTTATTTAGTAGGGCTTACATGGGTTCGATTTGAGACAGGTGAATCATGGTTCAAGATGATAAAGAACAGGTAGTGGTGCAACCCGACGTGGAGACCTGGATGGAGACCCAGGATTTCAGCAGCACTGCCGACATCAAGATACCTGAAAAGCTTTCCGACCAGGTCATAGGTCAGGACTCCGCGGTCGAGGTGGTGCGCAAAGCTGCCGAGCAGAAGCGCCACGTCATGCTCATCGGGGACCCAGGCACGGGCAAGTCCATGCTGGCCAAGTCCATGACCGAATACCTGCCCAGGGACGATCTGCAGGACATAATCGCCTACCATAACGAAGAGGACCCCAACGAGCCGAAGATCCGGTCCGTTCCCGCTGGAAAGGGCAAGGAGATCGTGTCCGCTCAGAAGAAAGAGGCAATGGCGCGAAAGTCGCAGAAGTCCTCAATGGTGACAGCGATCATCATGATGGTGGTCGTCCTTACGGTCATACTGTACATACAGCAGCCTGACCCCATGATACTGCTCTTCGGCATCATGGCCGCGGCAATGATATTCTTTGCTACCAGGTATGTAGGCCAGCGCAAAGAGAACTTCATGATCCCCAAACTGATGATCACTCACAAAGAGGGCGATCCCATACCCTTCATCGACGCCACTGGAGCCCATGCTGGCTCACTGCTTGGCGACGTCAAGCACGACCCCTTCCAGAGCGGAGGCCTGGAGACCCCGGCCCACGAACGCTTGGAAGTGGGCGCCATACACAAGGCGTCCAAGGGTGTGCTGTTCATCGACGAGATCAACATGCTGAGGATGGAGTCCCAGCAGTCATTGCTGACCGCGCTCCAAGAGGGCAAGTTCAGCATCACCGGACAGAGCGAGAGGAGCAGCGGCGCCATGGTCAAGTCCGAGGCGGTCCCCTGCGACTTCGTACTGGTGTGCGCCGGTAACATGGATGCCATAAAGGGCATGCACCCCGCGCTCCGTTCCCGCGTCCGCGGTTACGGATACGAGGTGTACATGCGCTCCACCATGGACGATACTCCGGAGAACCGCACCAAGCTCATACGGTTCGTAGCCCAGGAAGTGGTCAAGGACAAGAAGATCCCCCACTTCGACAAGAAGGCGGTCGTGGAGATCATCAAGGAGGCCCAGAGACGTGCCGGAAGGCGCGGACAACTGACCCTGAGGCTCAGGGAGCTTGGCGGTCTGGTGCGCGTGGCCGGTGACATGGCCCAAGAGGAGGGCAGCCCTATCGTTACCCATGAGCACGTGGTCAAGGCCAAGAAGATAGCCCGCTCCCTGGAGCAGCAGATCGTGGACCGTTACATCCAGGCCCGGAAGCAGTACAGGACCTTCGCCGTCGAGGGCGGTGCTGTGGGCGTGGTGAACGGCCTGGCGGCCATGAACTCCGAGTCCAGCATCTCTGAGATGTCTGGGATAGTGCTTCCCATTGTGGCGGAGGTGACCCCGGCCCAGGTCAAGAACGGGGGACAGATCATCGCCACCGGTAAGCTCGGTGAGATCGCCAAGGAGGCGGTGCAGAACGTCTCCGCGCTCATCAAGAAGTATACTGGCGAAGACATCAGCAACCACGATGTGCACGTGCAGTTCATAGGCACCTACGACGGCGTGGAAGGCGATTCCGCCTCCATATCCGTAGCCACGGCGGTCATCTCCGCCCTGGAGGACGTAGCGGTGGACCAAACGGTCGCCATGACCGGTTCCCTGAGCGTCAGGGGGCAGGTGCTGCCGGTCGGCGGCGTCACCGCCAAGATCGAGGCCGCGGCCGAATCGGGCATACTCAAGGTGCTGATCCCCAAGGCCAACATGTACGACGTGGTGCTCGAGGAGCGCTATATCGGCAAGATCGAGATCATACCGGTGAGCAACATGGGAGAGGTGCTCTCCCACGCCCTGATGAGCGGCACCAAGAAGGACGGGCTACTGTCCAAGCTGGCCGCGCTGGTGGAAAAGGGCGGCAGCGTGCTGAAACCGACGGTGATCAAGCCGGTCACACCCTAAACCCCTTTCACTTACTCTTTTCACTTTTATTCATTTCCCGATGGCAATGGTTTTATCATGACAACCGGATAAGCGCAGCGTCATGAGCGACTCCGAACGCGTGGACTGTTTG
Source organism: Methanomassiliicoccales archaeon (assembly GCA_035527755.1). Lineage (NCBI taxonomy): Archaea > Methanobacteriati > Thermoplasmatota > Thermoplasmata > Methanomassiliicoccales > Methanomassiliicoccales archaeon. The sequence goes on from DATKZX010000003.1 coordinate 17,502, forward strand.
CTGATCGGCCGCTTCCAACCCTTTCATCTAGGGCATCTGGAAGTGGTGCGAAAGATAGCCAAGGAATGCGACGAGCTGATAATCGGAATTGGCAGCGCGCAGTTATCTCACACCTTCGAGAACCCCTTCACCGCCGGCGAGCGCCATCTCATGATATCCCGGGCCCTGCGTGAAGAGGGCATAAAGGATTACTTCCTGGTGCCGATAGTGGACATCAACCAGTATGGCATCTGGGTATCGCATGTGCGCTCCATGGTGCCGCCCTTCCAACGGGTGTATACCAACAATCCATTGACCAAAAGGTTGTTCTCCGAGGCCGGTTACGAAGTGTCCGCGTCCCCTCTGTTCAACCGCTCTCATTACTCCGGCACGGAGATACGAAATAGGATGGTGGCCGGGGACGACTGGCGCCGCTTCGTACCGCGGGCGGTGGCCGAGGTCATCGATTCCATCGATGGCGTCAAGCGCATCAGGGAGCTGATGGCCCAGGGGGAATGGGATGCCGGGGATTGAGCTCCTAAACGCCCTTCGACAGAAACGGTTGACCATCGCCGTGGCGGAATCCTGTACCGGCGGTCGCATCTGCGACAAGCTGACCAATGTCCCAGGTTCCTCGGACGTTTTCCTGGGCGGGGTCGTCGCCTACAGCAACGATTCCAAGGTCAAGTTGTTGGGCGTCTCCCTGGAGGTGCTAGGAACGCACGGTGCGGTCAGCTCAGAGTGCGCCGCGGCGATGGCCGCAGGAGTGCGCAAGGCCTTCAATTCCGACATGGGGATATCGGTGACCGGTATCGCCGGACCCGGAGGAGCGACGAAGGAAAAGCCGGTGGGTCTGGTGTTCATCGGAGTATCCTATCAGAAAAAGGGAGAGGTGTTCGAGATCATCATCGAAGGCGACAGGGAGGGCGTGAAAGAAAAGGCTTCGAACGAGGCGATAGGAAAGGCATTGAGGTCCATACCTCAGTTAGGATAAAAATCACGGACAATATATATCATAAAGGAAACCGTTTCCCCTCAACACGTGATGGGATGCTCACGTCTTTGAGAGACCGATATCGTGCACCGACCGCGCGCTGTGCAAGGAAGATTCCTCAATGAACAAAGATTCTAAAATAAGGTCAACCATGATCGCCCTGGTCATCATAATAGCGCTAGCTTCATCGGCCTTTCTTATCAGCGGAGCGCTACATGACCGATTGGTACCTGAAGTTGATGAGATCGGGATCGAGGTCACCTTGATCATGCAGCAGGAGGTCGGGGACGGTATGGGATGGACCGATGAGCAGTCGACCATCACGGTCATCGTCGAGGATGGTTGGGAGTACATCGTAGGCATAAAGCTAAGGGGCTTGGATATTGAGGAAGGCATCGTCCTCAAACTGACGATCACGGCTCCCGGCATTTCCGTGGACGATGTCGAATCCGCTCTTTGGTTCGATAATACCACTCATGTCTGGTGGAGCTTAGAGTTCGTTGATAGAGGGGACACATTGGAAGCGGTGGTCGGCCCCTCCGATGGGCAGGACGTTTTTAACGGTTTCAATATAAGCTATCCGATCATCATCAGTTTCAGCGTGGACGGGACGTTCACTTTTTCAGGGTACGGGGAACCGGTGTGATCGAGGTCGGGTGAATGGTCGTGGGGGCATCGAATCTGGTTCTCGCGTCCCCTTGTGATCTTCTACGGCGATCAAAAATAATATCCATCTAAAAAAATCTAGATCTCAGTATCTGTGGAAGATTGTTCTGCAAAACTCTATATTCGCTGATCCCGATAAC